>NZ_CP137139.1:0-42437 GCF_047324295.1 Fructilactobacillus vespulae
TTACATGTTACTTGTAATAAGTAACATGTAAAATAATAAAATAACCATAAAAAAGAGTAAGCTAATGCTTACTCTTTTTATCTATATATAGATTTTTTAATTACCACCAATATTACTTGGTGTTCCCATATCAGTTAATCCAGTTAACTTGTTATTACCAATATCATATTCTATTTTCCATTGGTGAGTATGTTCTTGAAAATCTCCATCACCTGATTTTACTTTGTATTTAACTACCGCTAATCCTGACTTAGTTGTGCTTGGATCAGTATCTGCAAATAATTCTAGACTTTCAAATTCTGATGTTGTTCCTGCACTATTAGTTGAAGTCTTACTTGTTGGATATAAAGTCTTATATAAATCACTACTCAAGCTATCTTTAACTTCATTTTTTCTTGAAGCATAATTTTGTGGAGTAAAGGTATACAAATTATTTAAAACTTTATTAGTTAAATCATTAAATTTTTGATTTGCTTCTTGCTTTGGATCTGCATTAGCAGCCAAAGCTCTTTTTGTTTGATTATTTTTTTCATTAGAATCTTTTTCGGCTTTGATTTTAGCTTGTTCTGCTGCTTGAATCTGTTGATTACTTGCTTTCGCTAATTCATTATAGCGATATTCATCAGTTGACTTAACTGAATTTAATCTTAAAACCAATCCAATTGAAAATATAAACATAATCCCTAGCCCAACAGCAAACCCAATTTTAACCTTATCTCTATTCATTGATAATTCCCCTTTGTATTTTATTGATATTTTGATGCAGAATTAATTAATTTTAATGGATCTACCCAAGTTCCGTCATTACTAAAGGCATGACCTTCGGCTTTCTTCCAATCCATTTTAGTGACTCCCATATGAAGGTGATCGGTGTTTCTTACTCCAATTAATTGACCTGTAGTTACTTGATCTCCTTCATGAACTTTAATTCCATCGGTACTTGTATTGAATTCTTGATAAACTACATAATAACCATCATCTGACTTAGTAACCACAAACGATTTTCCTAATCCATTAGGGAAAGAGTTATCCATTCCGACTGTACCTGGATCTCCTGCAAACACTACTTTTCCACCATGAGCCGCATAAACATTAGGATTGGTAAAACTACTGCTACCATAATCTACTCCATCATGGAAATTACCTTGTCTAGATTCTGAATGACCAAAACGCTGTTCACCTGTAATTGCACCATTACCCTTCATTGGAGGCGCCCAATCACCACCTTCACCATCGCCACAATCATCAGCTTGAGAAGCGGCATCATCGCTACTATCAGTGATAGCTGAAGCACTAACGGGGTCACTTGAGAACTGACCTAACCATCGTTTAGCCATTGGTTTACGTTGTTCATAGTGCCATTGCTCTGGATTTTGAGATAGTCCCTCATAATTATTTGTCATGACTTCTACAACATGGTCAACATCATTTGACTTAAGTGCGGCGTAACTTTGCGGATATTTAGCTTTCATTTCATACATAGCAAATGCAATTTGTCCATTCAATGTATTAGGATCTTTACCATTAGCATTACACCATGAATGTAGCTCTGTTAAACGTCCGCCCATCCATTGAGCAAGCCCTGTTGCTCCTGATCCAGCTCCATTGGCTACCTTGGGATTAAATCTACTTTCAAATTCAAAAACCCCTAATGTACCCGCAGCTCCCTCAGGAGTTGCATGATCATGAGATATCATATACTCATACATCATTTTGGCATTTTGGGTAGTATCAGCACTATCATTAAATCCTGCACCTTCACCAGTACCACAATCAGAACTATCATTAGCAAATAACATCATTACAATGACAACAAAAAACATCAAAGCAATAAATGATGAAATAAAACCACCTATTCCTAACCATTTTATAATTTTTTTCCAATCCACCTAATATCACCTCAAATCCTTAAATAAAGAAAAGACCAAAAGTAATAAAGAAGATTAGAACTAAAAATGAAAGAATCAAGAAAATAATATTAGTTTTCTTTTGCTCTTTTATACTTTTTTTCGGCAAGGTTTGATTTTGTTTTGCTTCAAAATTTTTTAGCGCAATACTAACATCATCATTTATTTTTTCTTTTATGGTTCTTCGTATAGTTTTTTTAGCTTTACTAATTTCTAATAAATTTTTCATAAAGCCTCCCCTTATCCAATTCCACCTTGGAATCTATCTAGTTGACTAGCAGTTGGCTGAACTTTAAATGTATAATTTCCGCCTCCATCAATATTCATTAGAACCTCATGTTTGTCTAATTTAGAAACTGAGGCTAGTTCTCCAGGAGTAACAGAACTACCCATGATTTGTTCAAGCGCGTCAGTGTCATCTTCTGATAGATGGAAAAACGTTCGATAAGTAAACAATCCATAAATTTTGTCCATTGCTGTACGATATCGATTCATTCGATCACTACTTGCTAATTGATTATCACGTGGTAAGAAATCTTTCATCGTTGGCATAATGACATTTAACCCACAAAAATTCTTTGCCATTTGTTGCATTAAATTAGCTAACCATTCAATTCCATCAGCGAAATCGGGTTTGGCATAATTTTGAAATTCGTCCATGGTAATCCAGTAATATGGAATATCATCAACCTCAATTTGTTTGTTATTTAAAAGTTCACGATATTTCTTTCCATTATTAACAACATCAGCAGAAATTAAACTAAGGCAAGAAGATATCTGGGCATTAAAAACATCAGAACCTCTTTCTAGTAAACTATCAACTTTAAAGTTAACGGCTGTTTGATCAGAAAAGTCCTCAATTTGCGTAGTTCCATCAAAAATGCCTTTATAACTAGTTATCATTTGATCAAATGTATTTACGATTCTTCCAATTGATTTTCTTTGTTCTTCCGTATATTTTTCAGCTGATGATGTTGCATAACCTCGTTGAATGTTTCTTACATAGGATACAAAGTCAGACATCGTTGGATATTGATAGTGTGGTAATCCCAATACCATCACTTTATCCATTCCATTGTTATCCGTGTTTTTTACATACATTTCTTTATAGATATAGAAATCAGTTAACAGTTTTCTAAGCATAATTTTGTCGTCACTATCAGCTTTAGGATTCATAAATCCAAACATATTTACTAGTTTTTCAACATGCATGTTAAAACTACCAATTTCATCAGGCTTTGATCCATCAGTGGTCGTCGCCGTTGGAAAAACTTCAAAAGGATTAATTCTATTTTCAGCACCTGCTAAATCAATTATTTTACCTCCCTGTTCTAAAGTTTGTTTTACATATTCACCCGAAGGATCAAAATATCTTAATTTACCATTTCTCATAAAAATATCATCGTTTAACATTTTGGAAAAAGTAGATTTCCCGAAACGAGGACGTCCAGTAGTCATGAAAAACGGAGTCAATCGTGTTTGCCCAACGTATAAAGGATCTAACATGATTTCACCATTTGTTTTGGATTTACCAAAATAACTCCCTTTTGGATCATCTAGCTTAACGTGATTGAAAAAGAATCCATGGCCAAGAACTTTTGAGATAATAGGTGTTCCTTTTCGATGGTTAGGAAGCTTATCTTGTTTCATTTCAGGAGTAAAAATGCTTTGGAATTCAGAGCTTTGTTCTCCCAAAAAGGCTCTTCCTTTAAAGGAAACTGAATTAATTCCTTGAACAATATGCTCTATTCGTTTGTTTAATTCCTCTTCTCCCCTTGCATAAACAAAAATTCGCAAATCCACTCTTTTCATCACTTCAGAATGTCTTAGCTGTTGCATTAATTCTCTTTGCATATCATATTTTTCTTTTGCAGCATCAATAGCATTTAATTTTGCATTCCGAGATAATGCCTGTGAATGTAATTCATCTGTAGATTTCTGCAAAGATTTAAGAATAGTTTTTTCATCTTCGTTTCCAATAGATAGAGTACATACCGTATGCTCATAATTAACAATGTCCATTAGCCAAAAATACTTCATATTTTCTGTTGGAAAATCATAAACATGTAAACAACTAAACAATCCATCTCCAGTTCTTATAAAAGGATCTAAACTTAAATCAATATTTCCTTGTGGTTGCGTATGAGCAATTAGTTTTAAATCATATCCTTCATTTTCTAATCGTTTTCGTTCCTTTCTATTCATCTTAAGTATCTCCTATCCGTTTAATGGCGCATTCATATTATTAATTTTAAATAGCAATTGTTGTTTTCGTTTTAAATCCATATCTTGAAATTGAATATATTTACCTCCATATTGTTTAATATCTTGACATTTCATATTTAATTCCCTTGGATTTTTAGCAAAAATCAAGACTATGTATTCTTGATTTTCTAATTGTTGCTCAACATTTCTAGTTACGCTTAAACTTTCTTTGATGTATCTAATTTTTATCTGCAATTTGGTTCGTTCTTTTTGATCTCTTGTCTTTTGTAAATCAGATTGCGCTTTAAATAACTTTTGGTTCCAATAAATTTGCTGTTCTTGTGTAGAAGCAGGAAACTGGGTCGTAATAAAAGTTATGTCGTAAACATATTGCCGTAAAAAGCTTGTAAAACCATCAGTAATATCCATATACTCGCTATTCGGATAGCTATCCAAACCAATCCCTGGAACCTTTAAAAGATTGCAATAAGTGCCATCTTTTAAACATAAATAATGATGATTATCACTAGTGATTTTCTTATATCCCATCAAATCAATGATGGTTCTTTTTTTATTTCTCTTTTCCTTTTTAACTTTAGTTTTATCCATTAAATTAGTTACCATGTTTTAAACCTCCACCGATTTTTGCAAATTCTTCAATTGAATCAAATTCGTAATAATCAAAACTTTTTAACTTTTTAGATTCCACTAATGAAAAAAAAGAATCCCAAATCAAGTTATAAGTTCTTTTCCCAGGATTATTAAAAGATGGAAAAACTAACCATGCCGTAAAAACAAGATTCCAAATATAAAAGAAAATTAATCTGCCAAATTGATCTGGCGGAAATATATTTCCGATTAATACACAGGAACCAAATACAACAACCAAGGTCAAAATGTCTCTCACAAAAAACATTCCCATTTTCATGAGAGTATAAACACCTTTAGCAACCCCTATATTTCTAATCTCTGCTTCATTTTTTTGTGCCATAAGTACTGCTCTCCTTTCTTGTACGTGCTTATAGTTTATTAAGTGAGTATTAAAAGCGTGTATTACTGCAATTCAAAAAGCCTTCTTGCATAGCAAAAAGACTTATATTGATGAGAGTATTAAAATAGAATTAAAAAAGGAGTGAGATAAATGTCACTAGAATTAGCTAGAAGTCTCGACACAGGTGAAATCGTAACTTAAATTAATCTCATGTAATGTATGGAGAGTGTTTATGCAAAAACAAAAAGAATCCAATTTTAAAAAATTGGATTCTTTTTTAATACAAAGGGGAATACACATGTCCCCATTCAAGAAAAAGAGCCGTACTGCACTAAAATTGCAGTCGTTAGTAATTAAATAATATATCTAATCACTATTTAAATTATTACATATACATCTACTTGCTGTTATTTACTGCATTCGTATTTTAGAATTCATCTTTATCTTCTGGTGTTCCGATGCCTTCTTCATCAGTTTCTTGTCTAATTCTTGAAGCAGTATTTGCTACCCCTTGTATTTTATCAAAAGTACTTGGTTTACTTGATTTTGCAATCTGTTCTTGTCTTTGATCCGACATTTGTTGGTGTCTACCAATACTATCAATTTTTTTAGCTAATTCAGGATTAGTAATCCCACCTGTTGGTTTACTGTCAACATCACTAGTAGGATTTGCTGGATTTGAACCTTCAGAAGTTCCTCCGTCAGTATAAGTTGAATCACTAGTTCCAGAGGTTTCTGATCCATCGGTATTATCTGAACTAATTGAATCATCTGTAGTTCCATAACTTGAAGGTGTAGAACCTTCTTTTTCTACTGGGGTTTTACCATTATCACGATTACCTGAATTTAATGCCGTATCATTTGTGCCTTTATCACCGACACCATCTACTGGTGATTTTCCATTGTCCTGATTCCCTGAATTAATAGCAGTATCATTTGTGCCTTTATCACCGACACCGTTAACTGGTGATTTCCCATTATCTTGTGACCCTGCATCAATAGCAGTATCATTTGTGCCTTTACCATCAACTCCATCTACTGGTGATTTTCCATTATCCTGTGCTCCTGCATCAATAGCAGTATCATTTGTGCCTTTGCCATCTTCATCATCTACTGGAGAATCCCCATTATTTAAAGAACCTGAGTCTACTGAAGTACCATTAGTTCCATTGTTTTGGTTTGGATTTTCGTTTCCTTTATGTTCATTATTAGAATCAGCATTATCATTTGTGCCTTTATTTTCACCATCTTTGCCTACACCTTTAGTAGGATCAGAGTTAGCACCTATTTGGTGAGCATAATTGCCACTTCCAGTTGAGGCTGAATTTGTTCCTTTTACTTTTTCTAATGCAGAATTTCCTACACCAAAACCTGCTGATGCTAATGAAGAAATTCCTTTCGCAGCCAAAGCACCACCTAAAGCGAATCCTAGCATTCCATGACCTGTACCATTAGGAACTCCAGTCCATTTTTCAATAAGTTGAATACCATATAAAAAGCCAAACATTGACCCAATTAGAATGAAAAGTTTCATCATTCCCAACTCTAATCCACCTGCATTTAAAGCTTTTACAGCAGGATTATTATCGAGTGAACTAATAACAATCATAAAAACCCTAACTGATATTATTTCAGCCCATATTCCAATCATTGTCCCAGATATGGCACTCAACATATCCTTTACTCTAGAGGGTTTTTGTAAATTTACATATAAAACTAATGGAGCCGATAATGTAGTAATAATTATCTGATAACTAGATCTAATAACTCTAATACTCATGACAATTAAAAACATAGCTAATATCATTAAAGAAAGTAATGCTATCCAATAATGACCCGTATATCTTGCATAGCCCGGTAAAAATATTTTTGTAATCCCAGTTTTATTATCTTTAGGCATTGCATAATCTTCGATTGTATCATTGCCATTATCGCCAGTAATTAAATCATGTTGAAAAGCTTTTATTCCTGGCTTATTCTTAGATGACTTTAAATTAGATTCTGATACAACATCACCAAAGTGAACTGAGTGAATAGACTCATCTTTAAAATTATTTAAATTATCTTTATCAGGCTGTATATCATCAGGATCAAAATTGAAATTTTTTGAGGCTAATCTGGTTGAGTCAATAATATTTCCATTAATAAAATTTATCGCCATAGAATTAGCATTACCATTATTTTCAATTGCCTTTGCTCCTGATTCATTAATTTTACCCATAGAACTAACAATAAAAGGCAACAAAATAACTACAAAGGTAAAAATAACCGCAGACTTAATCCCTTTTAAATATTTCTCACCTTTACCAAAAATTTGAGAAAGAGCCAACCCTGTTAAAGAAACAATTAAAAAGGCAATTCCTAACCAAAAAATCAACATTCTTAATGAATGTAGTGGACCGCTTCCAAAATCATCAAAGATACCAAAAATCTTTAGTGAAGCATTAAATATATCCTCCATTCCCACTGCTATATCATAAAATAACCTAAGAAGAATATCCTTAATTGCACCAAAAACTTTTATTTCCCAGATACCAGTAAAGTTTAAGTATCCAGCCTTTTCCCACGCATGATAAAAAGGTACCCACTGATCAGGACTATTACCATTTGGAATCCCAACTGAGGTCATATTATTAATAAAATTAATCATAAATTCATACCGACTCCTTTCTTCAATTAAAGAAATTATAAGTTGTCCTTAAATCTATGGAGATTTACTGCCTTTATACCAACAAAAAAGAACACTTATAAAAGTGTTCTTTATTTTTAATCAAGCGCCAATGTTCTTCGATTAATTCCATATTTATCCCATATATCCTTAATATTATGTTCTTCAATGAAAGATACTCGCTCTCTAGCACTCAAACTACTAAATGATCCAATTTCATCATCTTCTGAATTAAAACTACCATCGACATTTAACTCTTTTAATGTATTAATAATATCTTCTATTTTCTCTGACATTAATTCTTTATTATCTAATTCAGCTTCAGTGAAAAGATATTCAATCTCATCATCTTCATTATTATTCTCTAAACTGCTTTCGCTGCTAACATCGTTGTTTGTATTGATCATGTTTGCAACAGCCATTATCTTGTCTAATTCATTATCATCACTAGTGTTTTCACCATTATTGAAATACACATAAGCATTTTCATTTAAATTCATTTTGGCATGAATACAAGGATAAGGAATATCAGACATTCTAGTGCTTGAATCAAAGGTATTTAATAAAAACTGCCAATAGGCAGGCATTTCAAAAGTTAATCCAGTTGCAAAAATTGGATTATTTCTGATTTTACTACCAGTAATTGATTGTCTTGTATTAGCTCTTAATAAGACCTGTTCTCCAACCATCAATCGTTGTAACTCTACTGGAGACATTACATCTTGTGCTGTTTGACTAGTATTGATCGTATCTCTTCCCACATTTAAATCAGGAGTAATTGAATGATTTCTCGTCATAACGGTTGTTTTTCCTAACTTTTTAGAAATTAATTCCGTCGTCTTATCTGAATTACTCAAAATATATAAAGTATTGGAACAATTGGCTTTGATTGTATTAGCAACATTTTCATCATAGTTAATATTTAGTTGCTCGTCATTTTGAACAACAATATCAAATAATAACTCTTGACCTAAGCCGATTGAAATTTTAGTATCCATTGAATTTACAGTAGGTAAATTATTAAACTCATCTAAAACAAAATGAATTCTACGATAACATTTACCACCATTTTGAGTTGCCATTTCATACATTTGATTAAATGATTGATCAATTGCAAAAGAAATAATTTGATTATAAGCATTGTTGTTAGGTGGAGTTACGAAAAATACTGCTACTGGTTGTTCTGAATAACTTAATTCTTCATCAGAAAAACTGTTCAATGCATTTGAACTTGATTCATTTTTATTAAAGTTAAAACTATTATTTTTTAACTCTTTAACTGATTGAGAAACTGATTTCTTTGTTTTATCGAAGGGATTACCAATTACTTTTTCTTTTTCAACAATTTCACCATCAAAGACAAAATCAAAAGTTTCCTCATTTTTATTAACTTCAAATTGAATAGAAAATTTACCATTTATTTTTGTCTTAATTGCATAATTCAAATAACCTAAATTATCAATATCTTGGTTTCTAGCTTCAATAACTTTCCCTGAAACGTCTTTTAAGACCACTTTCGCTGTTTCTAATGCAAGATTATCAATTAACTTAACTGAAAATCGTCTAGGAAACGCTGCCTCTTTAAAATCTACCGTATTTTTAGAAGTTAGTTTTGCAACATCTTGCTGTTGGTAAAGTTTAATACCTTCCATCATAGAAGAAAAGATTGAACCTTGAGTTTCAGACCCTGCAAAAGCAGATTGACTAAAAGCATCAAGAGCCATCTGTCTAAAAGGATCATATGGAGCTTTTGCCATTATTTTGAAATAATGAGTCAACATAGATTCCTGTTTCACTGCTTTTTTGGGATCATCAGTAATCTGTTCGTTTATATCAACTATAACTTCTTTACCTGCCATCTGAGTTAACATTTGATAAATGTTAAACATCGTAACCTTTCCCCAATCATGATTACGACGCGCTAAATCAATTTGAGCTAAAATCAAAGCGTTTAACAAGTTAGAAGAAGAGTTATTCCAAAACTTTTCACTACCACCAGACTTTACCGATTGATATATAGAAGTCGATATTTTATTAACCTCCATTTGCACTTGGTCAATATATCCTTTTTTAGCATAATCAATAATAACCTGTAATGGGTTATAACTGGCTGATTTATACATGTTACTCAAATCAATAATAACAACTTTGTAGCCTCGTTTAATCAATGAAAAGAAACTTGATCTAGCAATCTCACCTTTAGGATCATTAATAAATAAAGATACTTTTTTCTTAGCTCTGGATAAGATATCGATCAATGGAAAAATAAAAGTTGTTCCTTTACCTGATCTAGTAATACCATAAATTAAAGTATTATTAGTCTGTTGATCAATCATATATTTACCTAGAAATTTAAACTTTTCAAACATCTTTTGAATCCGATTTTGAATAGTTTGACTAGGAATACCACCCTTTTTCATAGTTGGCACAAATACATAAGTAAATAATTGCATAAGTTTACCAACCATTTTACTTTTATGTAAAACTGGAACACCACCATAACCATCAAATTCCTTATCACGATCAGGAATATTCAAGTATTGTTTTACAACTTTTTTATTATCTTCGAATCCTTCATTACCATATTCATATGAGTTATAAGTAATGTATGATCTAAAAACCCTAGCCCAAACAATCATAACTGCTGTGCCAATAAAAATAAGCCAAAAAATTAAGGTTGGATAATTAATATCATTAAATATCCAAAGCCCTTTTAAAGCAAAAATATCATTTAAGGTGATAGGGTTATTAATCTTCCGATTTGGATCCAACGAAATCCTAAATTGGATTACATATTTATACAAAAAAAACGAGATCTGAGCCATATACCCAATCAACATAATTCCGAATAATCCCGTTAGACCAAACATAGTTATTAATAATTGGCGAGACTGAGACCACCACGGCCCTTGTGATTGTCCTCTTTGGTTTTTTCCATTTCCTAATTTTTTACCTAACAAAAAATACACCTCCGTTTAATTTCCTTTAGCATATCAACTGCTAAAAACAATGGTGTATTTTTGCTTTTTTATTTTTAAAATTACCAACTATTCCTATTATTAGGGTCTTTATAAGAATCTGGAAATCTATCTAATTCATCAGGGTAATAAGTTTTTCCAAATTTAAGTCCAGATTTGTCAAAAAATACATCTGGAATATCATCTATTGAATCTACTGAATAATTTTGTCTTAAAATATGTAATATTTCTTCTTTGTCTTCAATCATAATTTGATCAAAATCCGGAACATAAACTGAATTAGTTGGTTCTGAATCATCGTCATTAGTCGAAGTGGTGCTTTGCATAATTTGAGTCTCAGCTATCGTCAAAATCTTGTCTAAATCATCATCTTTCATCTTTTAATATCCTCCTAATAAATATAAAAACAACTTATATATAATATACTACTTAAAATTAATAATGAACTTTTTTTTGGTCTTAAAAGCTAAAGTTGCTAATAATTGAGTTGAGGGATACATATCTCCACTCTCAATTCTTGCAATCGTTGATTGTGGTTTACCAACAAGTTTAGCAAATTCACGTTGGGTTAAACCTAATTCTTTTCTCAATTCATAAACTTTATCTGAAGCCTCAGACGACATCTTTCCTTCTTCAACAGCTTCTTTAAATTCGGGATCACGTTGACTTCTTTCAACAATATATTCATCAATTTTACTCATTTAAATCACCTCTTAAAATGTTCATTATTTTTCAAATATGAATTTCTTATTCTGATACCCTTATTAATTTCCTTTTTGGGAGTCTTGTTAGTTTTCTTTTTAAATCCATGAGTAATAATAAATTTTGAATCTTTAAATTTGAAGTAAATAGCTCGATTACTGTTTGAACCAAATCTAGCTCTAATTTCATATAAATTTTTTTCTAGTTTTTTAACCCATTGCCGTTCTTGTGCTTCTTGCATTCCATGATTTTCGACTTTTTTAATTAGTTCAGTTAGTTTATCCGCACTTTTAGCACTCAAAGAATCCAAGAATTTTTTAAATTCCTTAAAATCAGCATAATCAAAAGATATTTTCTTCATAATTTATGATAGTCTATCCGCTATCAAAAGTCAACTCCTTAGTTTCAATAAATATAGATCCAATTTATAATCAAAAAAGGATTCACAATCGGAATCCTTTTTATATCGATAGAATAATTTACTACCAAAAATATTAACTTTAACACGAGATGTTAGGAGTATATTTGACTCCTACTACTTCAATTGCGATACATACAACTACTCGAAGCAGCAAACATATTATTGCATAATTTCAACTATTAAAAGAATTTATGCATTTAAAGTTTAAATTTGCTAGCAACAAAAAAATAACCCAGTGAAAAACTGAGTTATTTTTTTTACATACATATAAATTAATGTGGAGAAACATAATAAGTGGAATAGCTCGTTATATTTGGTAATTAATTTAATTATCAATTAAATTATTATATAAACAAAATAATAAAAAATACTTATGAATTTTAACCTTAATTATTCTGATTTTTTTATAATTTCATCTAAATGTTTTAAATTAGATAAATTAGCATTTTGATAAGCTAAATTATCATTAGGTAAGTGTTGCTCAAATGTATCCATAACCTGAATTTCAACTACTCCGTAATTTAAATATGCGCTTAGTATATGTCCACCAAAATTCAAATCATCTGATAAGAAATGACTGTGGAATCCAGCAACTCCAACACCTTGAAAAACTTTTGGCGTATGATAACTAACTACAGTACCAGTAATATCACTTCCATAAAATTCAACCTGCTTTTTTGCAACTTCTTTAAGTGAAGGGTATGGTTTGCTAGATTTACCAGCTGATCTTGTTTTTATTTCTTCAAAACATCCATTGATTTTTATAGAAAAAAACTTATTACTTCCCTTTATTTCTTTTTCTATTATAGACAATAAATGATTTAATGGTTCATCTTTTACTTTTTTTAAAAATGTATAGTTAGCAAAATTGACGTTTGCAAAAGGAACCATAAAATTGTCATTTAATTTAATTGCTTTACCATTAGTATCAATACGATAAGCAACATTATTTAAAATAATAAGTTCACCATCAATTCCTTCTCCTGTACCAATACCTGTGTTTCCATGTTCAAGCAAGCTTTTCAAAGAAATAGTTCCATCCAATAAGCCTTCCGCAAGAATTTGCATTGTTCCATGCTGAAACAAAATATTTTTTTTATCATACATAATATTTCTCCTTATCAAATTTTTTACCTAATATTAGGTTATTTAAACAACTTTTTTATATACTGAACTGTCCTTAATGAAATATCAAATGCCTCAGCTGTTTCTCTTCCAGTATGGGTCCTTGTGTATTCATAAATAGCACTGTTACGAGCATCTTTTTTTCTTTTAGGTCTGCCTTCTCGATAATTAGGATTATGTAACTTAGCAAACTGCTTTCCTGCTTGGGTTCGCTCAATTATCATATCACGTTCCATTTCAGCAACTGATAAAAGTGTTCTTACTATCATACGACCCATGGGATTATTATCAATCGTTCCTAAATTTAAAACCTGAATGACAACATCTTTATGTAATAGGATATCGATTACTTCTAATGCTTCTTTAGTATTACGAGCAAATCTATCAAGTTTAGAAACGATTAAATGATCATTAGGTTTTATTACATTTAACATTTTTTCAAATTCAGGACGATCAGTAGTTGTTCCTGTAAATTTTTCACTGAATATTTTTTCTGCTCCGGCTGTTTTTATTTTTTCCTTTTGTTCAGATAAAGATTGACCAGCAGTAGAGACCCTTGCATAACCAAAAATTGACAATTCAACACCTTCTTATTTGCATATTTTATTTGCATACCAATAATGTTATTATACCAACGTTTTGCTCGTGTGTAAAATACTTATAAGTTTGTTGCACATGTAGTAATTATTAATTTTAAAAAAAATAAAAGATTCCACAAATTAACGTGAAATCTTTTTTACTTCAATTAATATTCATTATATTATTTAGAATATCTTGTATTCATTTCTTGAATCATTGTATTTTCTAACTTACTAAATTTTGCTCTAGAAGAATGTGGAATATAACTTTTTTCATTACAAAATTCTATCACCTTGTTTAAAGATTCTATTATGAAATGAAATCCAATTTCTTTCGGATCTGGTGCATCATTATAAATTTCTTTATTAATAAGTTTTCCATCACTAACTTCATATATGTAATTGACAAATTCTGGATGTATAAACATAGAGGTGTTATGCATCAAAATTTTATAATTACCTTTTTCACCACAATGGTCTGCTAATTTACTAAAATCAGAAATGAAACCTAATTTTTTTACTCCATTTTTATCTTTATATTTCGTATTTTGAACATTATAAAAATCATTAAATTCCCTTGCTTTAACATTTAATTTATTTTCAGTTATAAAATTTCTTACTTCTTGATTTATATTTTCTTTTTCTTCCAAAAGTTCCTGATAACTTAACCCTAAGCTATCGGAAAATTCTCTAGCAAATATAGCTTTTCTTTTACTATTTACGTCATCATTCTCACGATAAGAAATACTGTTAATATGTTTCTTATTATATGTTTTTTCTCCGATTAATCTATATGCATTTTTTTCATTTGATATTCATCTTTATTTTCTGTTAAAAATTTTATATAAACATATGCTTCAAAGATTGGTCTCACATTTAGTTCTCTTACAAAGATTGGTAATTTTTCGTTTAATGTTACGCTAGTATAAATATCTTCCATATTCTTTAATAAAAGTGCTAGTAATTCATATCTTTCTAACTTATCATTTTTTTTAAGTCGTTCTGTGAATCCATTAATTGTTTTTTTTAAATCATTATTAACTTCTTCATAATTCTTGAATGGTATCACATTTTCCTCCATAATTTAAAATTAGTACTTTTTATTCAATTATTTATTTTCCAAATCATTAATATCCATTTTAATTTTTTCTTTCGTTTCTTCAGCCAACTTCTTATCATGATAAAAATGAATATATAATGGTTCAATGGAACCTGTTAGTATTTTTAATGAATAGTTAGGCTTTCTACTCGAATGCCACCACCAAAAAAAGAAGGCTTCAATTAAAAAAAGAAAAATAAAAACCCAAAAATCAAATTCAAAAACGTTATAAAATGCAAGAATTAAAATGAAAATTAAAACTAACAAAAACCAATTATGATTTTCTTGAGTGGTTATCAAAGGAACATCTTGTATTTTAGAAAGTGGAACTGAATGATTTTCCCATTCTAAAATCTTTCCATCAGATTTCACAATTCCTGTATTAAACGCCATACGCATATCTCCTTTACCTTAGTCGTATATACATAATTATATCGCAAATTTAGTTATTTTATTGAAACTTAAAGTAATACAGCTCTGACATCATTAATAAAAATTTTTTGTTTATTATTAATATATAAATAATTATCATCTAAATTAGATATCATTCCATCATGTTCAATAGGATTTAATCCCGTATCAACCTCATTCATTTGAATAACAACTTTAATGCCTCTTTTGTACGCATCGTATAACTTATTTTTTATTGTTGTAGTATCCTGTTGCTGCTTTAGTACAACTTTTCTATTGTTTTGGATATTTTGCTTTTTTAATTCATTTGTATGGTCTGAAAGAAAAAAACCTTGCCACTTAACCATTCCTCGATCATGATAATCATATTTAAAAAATTGTTCTACTAACTTCATATCAAATTTATAATCGTCCATTTTTATTCTCCTAAAAAAATTAATTATCCAAAGATACAATTATAATATCATAAATAAGAACATATGTTCGATTAATTAAAAACAAAAAGACTATCTAACGATAGTCTTTTTTCATAATTAGTTATGAATAAATTTTAAGCTCTCTTTCTACGTTTTGCTCCACCTAACAATCCAATCGTTGTTAGTGCCACAGTTACTGCTCCTGCAATTTCTAAACCAATATTGTTACTATCTCCTGTTTGAGGTAAGGTTGCTTGTTTTTCCGCAGGTTTAGGTGAATCTTGTTGCACTGCTTGCCTTACCGCTTCAGCAGGTGTTACTGGAGTTGGTGTAACTTGTACTTGTTCTTGTGCTTTTGGTGTTTCAGGAGCTTTTGGAGTTTCTTTTGGAGCTTCTTCTTTTTTAGGTGTTTCTACTGGCTTAGGAGCCTCTGGTTCTCTCATGTATCTGTAGTAGTCAATGTCCATTGGGTGGTAAGTGTAGTAATGATCTTCAACTTGTGCTGAATATGGGTGATAGTTAGTTGATAATACACTTACTGGGGTTTGATATGGAGTAATATTCATATGCTCTGGAGTATATTTGTAATCAACGTTCTTCAATTTAACATTGGTATTGATCAACTTAGCATTGACTTTTCCTGATTGACCAAACATTCCTTGAGCAACCCCTAAAGATGGTGAAGCTGGATCATTAACCACCCCAACTGTCCATGATGTACCATAGTGAGCTGCAATGATAGTTCCATCTGGATATGAATCAGCATCATTTAACGCATTTTCATCACGATCAATTCCATATCCATTGCTATCTAATCCACCAAGATTAATATCAGCTTTAATGTAACGAGTATTTCCATCACCATTTAATGATTTCAACCCACCACCGACAGCAATTACCGTTGTATTGTCATCTGTATCAGCAGTTTGTCCTAAATCAATATCAGTAATTGTAGAAATAAACAAATAATTTTCTTTATTTTGTCCTAAGGGAGCTCCTACACTGAAAGTCATGCGATTGTCAACTTTGTTTTTAGAATGAGTCCCACTTACATAAGAGTTAATTTGACCATTTTCGTTATAAACATCAACGTTCTTACCGTAATCAACATCGTTTTGATCACTAACACCATCAAACGTTACATATAAATCACGAGTAGATCCATCTGCTAAATGAACCGCATTAGCAAACTTTAATTGAGTTCCTGCTGCAACTTGTAAAGTCTTAGTGGAATCTTTATAACCATAATGATTAGGATCAGCGTGATCACTAGTTATTCTTCCGTTAACAACTTCAGGATTTTGCTTATCCCATATAATTGATGTAATTAAATGAGAATTATCAAGATTTGGTGAAGCAATCATAACTTGGTTATTACCAATGTTTTTTCCATCTGGACTAACTACACTAATCTTAATATCTTTACCTAAAAAGTTACTATTGTTGTTATTAGAATTTAAGGCTTGCCAATGACCTGATTGAGTATAGCCATCTCGACCACCATTATAGTCAATGTTCTTTGGTGCAGAATCAACCGCTTGATTGATTTTGTCAATTTCATTTTTAACGGCATCAATATTGCTTTGATTTTGATTTACAACATTATCAACATCGCCTGTTGCCTTTACTTCGACTGTACCATCATCAACTGGATTCAATCCTTTGTCTTTAGCTTGTTGAATTTGTCCTGCAATTGTCTTTTGACCTTCAGCAGTCTTGTTCTTTAAAGCTACTTTTTCTTTTTGGATTGCAATTTGTTTTTCCAAATCACTAGTTGCTTTAATTTGATCTTGCTTGGTAACTTCGATTGGATCATTGATGGTTACTGATCCACCTTCATTCTTTAATGAATCACTTAAATCTTTCAACTTTTGATTGGCATCTAAAACCATATGTACTCTATTTGCTACTTCTTGTACATATTTTGCTTGATCAGAAGCACTCATCTTAGAACCATCAGTAGTTTCAGTCAACTTAGCAGCCAAAGCACCTGTCGCACTCTTTAATTCTGCTAAAGCATTTAGTTGTTCATCACTTGAAGCCGTGTATTTAATTTTTTGAATTTGCTGATCTAGATTATTCTTTAAATCATCATCAGACATGTTAGTAGCATCGATAGCGGTGGATTGATTAATCTTTCCACCGTGCTTTTCCATGATTTTTCGTGCTTGATCAATTTCTTTAACCAGTTGACGATCTGCAAAATTGACAGCTTCAATTTTCATCGTATCTCTTGCGGTAGCTGAACTAGCTTCTGCTGTCGTACGCTTACTGTCATCAAATTTGATTTTCTTGATATCCCCGCCTGCTTTTTGAATATCTTGAGCAGTGGCAATCGCTTTATTAATCGTTTCTCGTTCGGCATCAGTTGAACCAAGACCTACCGCTTGTTTAGAAGCTTCTTTGATTATTTCGGACTTGCTCTTACCAGTCATATTAATTGAATCACCCTTAACAGGGGTATCTTTTCCGACTGAATCGACACTGTCCTTAATAACTGAATCTCCAGTTGCAACCTGACTAATGTTGTCTGTTTGATCTTTTACCGATTTATTTTGTTCATCAGGTGTCATTTTAGTGCTATCTAACGGAGCACCTTGAGTGATTTTACCGCCTGCTGCATTAATCACTGGTTTGGCTTCTTTAACTGCTTGATTTACCGTTTGATTTGCTTGAACATCAACTGGACTTGTCCATGAGTTATTTGGAACGTCATTTTGCGCTTCTGTTTCTCGTTGTTGGTTAGTCTTAGTAGTAGCAGTGCTTGTTGCACCTTCAGTTGTAGACGTAGAACTTGCTGATGTAGGAGCACTTGTTTGAGATTGACTAGTTGCTTGTGCTTGTACTGATACTGCTGAAGCTGTTGAGTTTACAACTACAGATTGCGTTGGCGTAGTTACTGAATTAGTTGGAGTTTGTTGTGCCGTTTGTGCAACTACTGGTGTAGTATCATTGGCTCCTGCTCCAACTGCACCTAATGTTCCAAAGAATAAAAATGCACTCGCTACTACCCATGCACCTTTACTTTTATACATCTTCTTGTGATTTACAACTTCAGTAGTCAAAGCATTAAGATTTAAACCAGGCTTGTAGTTCCCATTTGCTTTCATAAAAAAAATCACCTTTCTATTTGTTGTCTTGACCTTTAGTAATTGAACTTTCTAATAACTTATTCATTTCTTTTTGTTGATCAATTTGCTTTTGCAATTCATTATTCTTTTCTTTTAATTTATCTTGAGCACTAGACTTTTTATTAGTTTCGTTGAGCTTTTGATTAATTTGTTTGTTCTCTCTCACTAAACTATTAACCTTTTGATTATTTTGTTGATAAATCATCGTTCCTAATCCAGCACTAGTACCCACTAAAAGAACTACTAATCCACCAACTAACCACTTAACTCCACTACCTTTCTTTTCCGCTAAATGGCTAGTAGCTTGATGGTTATTATTGTTTTGAGCCTGATTTTGCAATGCTAAAACTTTGTAGAAATCACTAAACTCATCTTTCTTTTCCTTTTTTTGCGTTAACTCAAAATCTTTATCCTTTAAGTCAGCAACTAAACTATTGATTTTCTCTTGTAGTTCGTTAACCTTTCGTTGATTAAACAAATTATTCTCATGTTCCTTTTCAAATTGATTTTTATAATCAACTAGTTTTTCTTGATTATTTTTGGCTTCATCTAATTTGTATTGAGAATTCTTTAAATCAGCTTGTTTGCGAACTGCGTTTGAATGTTGTTGTTCAAAAGTATTAGTATATTCAGCAAATAGACTAGAAAACTTCTTATAACTTTCATTTAACTTTTCAGTATTCTTTTCCTGAATTGTTAAAGCTTCCCCACTTAAATTACTATTTAAGGTTCTTACTTCGGCCGCAATTATCTTATTAATCTGAGCTTCTGTTTTTTGGTTCAACTCATCAATCTCATGCTTAACTTCAACATTAGCTCGATCAGTATATTTGTTGACTAATTCTTCATCTAACTTAGTAGTGCTATTTTCAGCTGTTGTTTCTGCTTTTTCTTTAGCTGCTTTATAGATTTTTTCTGCTTCTAAAATTGCTTGCTTTTTAACTTGTTCGATTTCATTAACTTTACCGACCCGTTCACGTTCCTTCTCATCATTAAGACGACTACTGATGTCATCTTTGATTCCTTGAATGACCGTTTTATTAACGTTATCTTCTTGATAAGCATTAACCTTCTTTTCAATCTCATTTCTTCCTAAGGTAATTTGCTTACTTAGATCTTTGTCAGTCGATAAGTTAAGAATCTCTGCTACTTTTCTTAAATACTCATTGCTTTCCTTTTTCTTTTCGTTAAGCATAAACGCAACGTAATTATCATCTGATGGATTAGCCGCACTTTGCGGATATTCCTTAATTTCAAATTGCGGTGCAAAGATATGACCATCATTTACAACCTGAACTCCATCATTACTTTGACTGGCTTGTTGACCTGCATTTAAACGACTCCGACTTCCAAATGTTTGTTCAGAAACAGTTGTAACCTTAGGATTATTTGTTGCACTACCTTGACTAGTTTGAAGTTGAGATTTTCTTTGTCGCTCTGCTTCTGCCTTTCTTTGTTCTTCAACTTGCCTTTGTTTGGCTAATTCTGTTTGTCTTCTTTGCTGTTCAGTTCTTTCTTGTTCTTCAATTCTTTCATTTACTAATGGATTAATTCTGCCAAAATCTTCATCATTGAACTGAGCTTCAGTTGGAATAATTGCTAAATCTCCTGCTTTACAGTTGGTTTGCTTGGAATACTCCTTCAAAAAATCTTCCGCTGCTTTTTCCTTATCATCATAAGGGACATTTTCAAATCTTTCTGCAGTGAAAAATTGTTTAACGACTGGAACAGTTAAGTTTAAATAATCTAAATCAATGGAGAAATTATCAATTTCTAGGTAATCTTGCCATTTTTTCTTTTCATTTCTTTGTTGAAATGCCATCTTTTCAACCGTTACATCAAGGTTTCTACCAACGGCAAATAATTGCTTGATTGACATAAACAAAGTCTGCGCTTGAGCTAGGTTTAATCTTGGATAAGTTTCTCCTATTTTAGGTAAATTTAAAGTTTCAGTTGAATCAATTTGCTCGATTATTTCTTTAATGGCTGGATTTTTATTTGGTTCATAATCCCGAGACAAGGTAACCTTAACAATCACTTCATCATCAGGAAACTTGTACTTAGATTTAAAAATGCTCATGTTGCTCATGTGTATCTCCTTTGTATTTTTAAAAATGTTTTTACTTTTCTAATTAAAAACTTCCTTGTGAATATGCTTTGAAGAAGGTTGCTAAAGCACCTGCAGCAAATAGACCAACAATTCCAATAATTACCCAAACTAAATGAGTTTTAACTTTTGCCCGAAGTGATTCTCCTGCCCATTGCATAATTCCAAAACAACCAACTAGCATTAAAATTCCCCCTGCAAAACCAACAATTTGTCCTGCAGTTGCAAGTCTATTAAGTAATGCTGTCGTCCCGCTAACCGCATCTCCTGCAATAAACATGTTTGAAACTTTAGGTAAAGTAGCGCCTTTTATCATATCTAAATAATTCATCTGAATTTCCTCCTAATTTTTGAATTACCTAATTTTAAATAGTGATAAAACAGCCAGTGCATTTATGCATTCCCATAAAAAAAAGCTTTCCACAAATTGGAAAACTCTTGATTTCTTTTATTCTTCAACTAAACCAATAAATTCTAATTTAAGACTACCAAACAGGTTAGCTTTAATATTGCCAAATTCATCATATTCCTTATTGGGAAACTCACCTTTAACTTCCACTTTTAACGTCTTGATATTATTATCACTGTTTCTTAATTTAAAAACGAACTTAGCAATTTTTTGCGTGATTTCTTTTTTCATTCTCTGTGCAATTGGGCGTGCCCCGTTCTTTACATCAAACCCAATTAAAGCTAGATAATCCACTAAACGACTATCATAAACAAAACGAAATCCCGTTTTCACTTTAATTTCTTGACTAAGCTTTTTCAAATTATTGCTTGCAATTGTACGGACAACTTTTTCATCTAACATCTTAAAAACTACTTTGTTTTCAATTCGATTAACTAATTCTGGTCGAAAATCAAACTTTAATGTTTCTTCAACCGCTTTAGCAAATTGCCGTTTCATGTAAGATTTATTTTCGGCATTAACTTCCCTACCATAGTTATATTGATCATCAATTAGATCTCCTGCTAAGTTGGTAGTCATGATAATAATTGTGTTTCTAAAGGAAACGGGGCGACCATAAACATCATGCATCATTCCCTCATCTAAAATTTGTAGTAACAAATCATGAACTGATCGGTCTCCTTTTTCAATTTCATCAAGTAAAACTATTGAATATGGATTATGCCGAACAGATTCGGTTAAAACTCCTGCACTAGTTTCAGTTCCTTTTAATCTAATGGCGGCATTTTTATCTGCATATTCAGACATATCAATTCTAATAATATTATCTTCAGTATCAAACATTGCTTCCGCAAGTGCTTTAGCAGTTTCTGTTTTCCCCGTTCCTGGGGTTCCCAAAAACAAAAAATTAGCTAATGGCCGTTTTGGATCTTGCAACCCTACATAAGAAATTGCCACTGCTCCTTCTACCGTATTTAAGGCTTCATCCTGTCCTTTTACATGTTTATGTAAAATCAGATTTAACTTATCTAAACGATTCTTTTTCGATTCAAGAATTGAATTAATTGGAATCCCTGTGTCTCGTTTCAAAGTTTCAGCAATACTTTTTTGATCAACTAATTTAGAACTACTATGGTTCTTTTGATAGGCACAAGCCTCATCTAATAAATCAATTGCTTTATCAGGTAAATATCGAGTTGGAATATACCTAATCCCAAAAGCAACTGCTGATTTAATCGCATCATCAGTGATTTGAACTTGGTGAAATTTTTCATATGAATGTTTTAAACCTTGTAAGATTTCAACTGACTCTGCTTGAGTTGGTTCAGGTAGTTTTATGATTTGAAACCTTCTCGTTAAGGCTTCATCATCTTCTAAATAATCATGAAATTCTTTAATGGTCGTAGCCCCAATTAAATTAATTTCACCACGAGCTAAAGCTGGTTTTAAAGTATTTCCCACATCTAAAGCCTGACTTTTCTTATCAGGGCTTCCTGCCCCAACAATTTGATGGATTTCATCAATAAATAAAATATCATCAGTTTGTTTAGCTTCATTGATTAGCTGTTGAAACAATCCAATAAAATGATCATCATTCATTAAATCGGCTAACTCTATAATTCTAATTTTTCGATTAATAAATTCCTCAGGAACTTCCTCATCAATAATCTTTTTGGCAAAACCTTCAACCGTATTAGTCTTACCAACCCCTGCTTCTGCAATCAATAAGGGATTATTTTTACTTTTTCGACTTAAGGTATCAATAATCAAATCAATCTGACTATCTCTTCCAATCGTTTTGTACTTGTCAGGATTCTTTGCTACTAATTCGGTTAAATCAGTTGAGTATTGCGAGAGTAAATTAGAATCCATTGCCATACTCATCACCACCATCATTTAATTCATCTTCAGGTAGAAACCCATCATTACTAGACTTATTAGGCTCACTTTTGCTTTGATTGTCATCATCTAAAACCACTTGTTTCCTTTTAACTGGCTTAGCAGCTCCTTTAGCTTGAACTGAAAAATCGCCTGTATCAAAAGTAGTATGTTCTAGTTCTACATTACCGTATTTAATATCAGGTTTAACTTCTTGATATTCAGAATTATTCCCGTACTTTTTATCAATCTCTTCAAACACTGCTTCGGGACTTTTTTCGATTGTGCTAGGTCGATAGGAATCTATTTGCGTTATTTTATCAACCGCTTTACCATCTTCAGACAATTTGTACCCTAAAATATCTAATCTAGGTAAAAAACACTGTTCATTAATCATTCCTAAATATTTTTTAGCTAGTTCAGGTGATTCTTTTGAATTTAAATGAATGTTAAATTCGTCGCCTGTATCAACCCTAATGGTTGCCCTGATATACAAAATATCATCATCATCAATCACATTGGGATTATCGTTTGGCTCATTCCAAACATTATAGTGAATAATTTTCATCTTACAATGACTCCTTTCTCTTATTTAATAAATTCAGGTTCCAATTCTGAATTTTTTAGCTTAAATCTAGCCTTGTAGGTTTCGCCTTTTTTATTGGTAAAAGTTAGAACACCACTGACCTTATCGGTAACAATTTCTTCAATCGTTTTCTCGCTTAATTCTTTACCACTAAACATGCCACGAATACGAAATTTACAAATTTTGCTATCACAGCGATAAAAAATATATTTTTGTTTTTTAGCACTGATCCCGCTTACTTTTTCTAAATAACCTTTCTTACATCTTGGACATAAAATTTGGTTTTCAGTTTCTTCTACTTTGCTCTCTGATTTCTCAGGTGGTGCAATTGTTAAGTTTGGTTGAGTTGTTTGATACTCATTCAAAGTATCAATAATTGTTTTTTTAATTACCGATAAGAACTGGATCCCACTTTCTTTACCTTTAGAAATATCGACTAATTCCTTATCCCATTCAGCAGTCATCAACGGCTTAGTAAAAATGGTTTCTTTCATAAATTGATAAATTAATCGACCTTGATCAGTAGGAAAGACCTCTTTTTTTCGATTAATTTTGATATATTTCCGTGTTTCTTTTAACTCTTTAATAATTCCCGCTCTGGTTGCTTGAGTTCCTAAATTGTACTTAGGTAAAATTGTTCCAATTAAAGTTGATTCAGTAATTCGTTTAGGAACTGTCGTTGTTTTCTTCAACAAACCAAAATCAGCAGGAAGGCGATCTCCCTCATTTAGTTTAGGGACTTCATTGCCTTTCGGTACATTGTTAGTTAAGGCTCGCCAACCTTCACTAGTAACTAATCTTCCTGTTCTATGAAACTCATTACCATTGTTATCTTTAGCAATGATTTTAGTTTCATCATATTCAAAATCAGGTGCAAACATTAGTAAAACCCGCTCAACGATCAGCTTATAAATTTTCCATTCATCTTCTGATAGATCAGCTCTTTTCGGTAATTTTTCGGTTGGTTCTAAAGCTGAATGCCCACCAATTTTTTCTGCATCTTTTACAAATGCCTTACGAGGTTCTAAAAATACGGGTTCAAACTTAAAATCAATTAATTCTTGGTACTCACTTACATGTTCTTTAATCAAATTAAATTCATCAAGATTTATAAAGTGAGAATCTGGACGAGTATATGAGGTAAATCCATGCAAATACATAGATTCAATTAAGTTCATCACCTTGTCGGCACTAAAACCATATTCTTTAGCTGCTTTTCCTTGTACATCTGATAAAACAAATAACTTAGGAGCCGTAACCTTATGATGTGATTTTTCAATTTTTACGATATCTAAATAATTACTTCTGACTAAGGTTCCTGAAACAACCCCATTTAAATTATCGTTGGCTTCGCCTTGATCTAGGTACTTTTTAGCATTAATCAGATTAAACTCTGCACCTTCAACTTGAGTTCTTGCTTCCAATTGGTAATAATCTTGCGGTTTGAAATTAGCAATAGCTTCATCATTAGCTACAACAATTGCTAAAGCAGGTGTTTGTACTCTTCCAACAGAAAAGACCCCTCGATATCCCTTACTTTGTAAATTTATCGTAGCCATTCTAGTTAGATTCATACCAACTAACCAGTCAGCAAACTGCCGACTTTCACCAGAAACTTTTAATAATTCGTGTTTTTTGGGATCTAGCAAATTTTCAAATGCCTTTTTTGAGGCTCCAATGGTCATTGAACTATTCCAAAGTCGATACTTTAACTTTTGTAAACCGTTAGGAATTTTTTCTAAAATTAAACGGCCAATTAATTCCCCCTCTTGATCAGGATCGGTTGCTAAAATAACCCCTTCAGCTTTTTTAACTTCATCTTTAATTTGCTTGAAGAACTTAGTATTTCTACCACTACTCAAGTGATAATTGAAATTATCAATCATAATCGGCAAATCACTTAAGTTCCATTTTTCGTACTTGGAGTCATAATCATCAGGATTATCCAATGAAAATAAATGACCTGAAGCACAAACAAAAACTAAATCATCGTTCAAAATATTAGAATGAGCAGTCCACTTACTTGCACTAATTTTTTTTGCATTAGGATCATTAGCTAACGCAAATGGTTTTAACTGTTCACCCTTTTCGGTTAGCACCACTAATGTCATTTCTAATACCCTACCTTCTCAGCTTGATAATTTTTTAGCCAACTTTCAAATTCTCTAGTTGATTTAAAATGAAATCGATTAATCATTGCTTCACCAATATGTTCCGATAATTTTTGGCGTTGCTCTTCTAAACGTTTCTTGGCTTCTTCAAATCTTTTTTCTTCACTACTAATATCAATATTTTTTGTTTTCGACATATTATTTCTCCTTAATTAAATATTTAAGTTCTTTTCTAACTCATTGATTTCTTTAGAAATATCCCAAGGTACGGAAACAAGTGGATTATTTGCAAGATAATTTTTAAATAAAAATTCTTCAGCATCTTTATTAACTACAATTCTTAATTTCCCATCTATATTTGCTTTTGCAAAAAAATCATTTTTATTAAATAAAACGCGTTTAATTTTGTTTAATATTTTATTATTAGAAACAATTACATCTTCAAAAAGGCAAATCTTAATAACATCATCAGCAAATAATAATCCCAAATAATCCTTAGCTTTTTTATATAAATCATCAATTGCATCTTCAATAAGGACATGTTTTTGTGAATCAAAATCAATTTTTTTAATGTGATTTCCACAATAATCAAAAATAAGACACATCAACTTGTGTTTTTCTATTAAAAGATGATAATAATATGCTTTAATTTCTAATTTATTCATAATATTTTTCTCCTTAACTTTAAAAAGATTTTTGGTAGCTTAATTCTAAATACTGATTTTTTTTAGGGATTATTTATGCAATTAAAAAAGACCTGTGAAAGGTCTTTTAGTCCGATTTATCTTTTAATACTAGAATTTTTAATTTTTAAACCATTACTTATACCTTTATTTTTACCTTTATCTTTTTCTAAACTGTGTTTTCGATTATAAAGATCAACTTTAACAATTCCCATGGCACGTTTAACACTGTTATGAATTTGATCTAACATTTGCATTCTTTGTCCTGGATTTACGATTGATTTTATCTCGCTATTGGCAGGCAACTTAAACTTTAAGCCTTTGTCTAATCCCAATTCTTTTCTAACCACAAATTTGGTTACCGCTTTTACCATTGAATTTTTTTCGTCAGCATTAATCTTACTAATTGCTTTATTAGCAGCTTTCTCTCGATCACTAACCGTCATACCAAAACCTGGTTTTGTTTGTTCATATTTGAAATTAGCCAGTTTACTCTTATTCTTTTCCGTTTTTCCATACTTAATAAATGAATCACTGGTAAACAATGGCCTAATCTTAACTTCACCCATAACAGGATTATTTTCAATTTTTCCTTCTCGATTAGGTGTAAATCCATAAGCAATTGAATCTGAGTTTTTAGGGTATAGTCCTTTATCACTCCAACTCTTTCGATCACCAATACTTAATGAATCACCACTAATTTTTGGATTTTTAGCTTTCTTTGATTCAATCTGACCTGATATTGCCAAGGCATTAGTTGCATTATATTTACTATAAAGATCCCCATGTTCAGTTACATGTTGTTCAAAAGATTCATTAGTTGCAAATGACTTATCAAGCTCCTGTACTCCAATTTTATTCATACGATCAATAACTTCATTTTTTTGAGCTTGCTTGGTTATTTCTTCCGCAGTCATTTCTTGATTCTGCTTTAAAAATGAAAGCCCTGCTTCTTCTAAATTCAAATCAGGATCTACCCAGTTATGAACTTCCCCAGGAACCTCTTTTTCTTTTTTTAAATTCTTCTTATTTGCTTTTCCCTCTTCTTCAGCTTTCCATTGTTTTTCTTGATCCCACTCTTTTACAAACGCATCATAATCGCTTTCAGTTAAATTAATAACTTCATTTTTACTGCCAGAATGCGTTTTATATTTTCCATCTTGTTGCCAAATATCATTTTCTTTAATGAACTTTTTAAATAGCTCTTCATCTTCTCGTTTTAAAACATTGATTTTTAAGGTTATATCTTTATCATTCATAACTTTCTCCTTATTTTTCAACTCTGTTTGCTTAATTCGATTATCTAAGTCCTTAATAATCTTGCCAAAATCTTTTTCATTTAAAGCCTGATTTTCTTTTTGATAACCATCTTTGGTTAAACTCAAATGTTTTTCTGCTGCATATTTTTCAAAAACTTCCGACTCAAAAATTGCATATTTATTCAATCGATCTTTGATTTCATCTTTAAATTCAAATCTAGAATTGTCATTGAAAGTTTCAATTGTTCTTTCAAAATCATTTTGTTGAACTGGGTGATTATCATTGGTATTAATGTATTTAACCCCTTGATCTATTAACGATTGATAATCAAAATCATCAATCCCTTGACCATCTGCTCGATCCATTGCTTCTTCTACTGTTTCAACTTGACTATCGTGCATACTATCTTCAGCAAACTGGTAAAAAGTAGTGCTGTGAACTGCATCATATTCAGCAGATTTATCTAACAAAGCATCAAATTGCTCACTGGGGCTTAAATTATCATCATGATTTAAGTCATTAAATTTCAAAGTTAAATCTTGAAAACCATCAATATTTTTATAAGAAGCATCAATTTGATCTGCTAAACTAACTGATTTTTTGATTTCAGCTTGTTTTTCTAATTCTTTCATGCGGAATTCTCCATCAACTTCCATCAAAACTTGTTTCTCTTTAGCTTGTTGCTGCTTTTCTGACACTCCCCACAATAATTGTGATTTTTGGCCCTTTAAGTTTTCTCTTAAAAATCCTTGTAACTTGTTTCCAAAACCTACAGACTCTTCTTCCGTCATAATTTCATTTAAAAAAGGTTCATAGAACTCTTTTTTAAAAACTTCTGGATGTTTATCAATAATCATCTGTTTTTCATTTAAAGTACTTAAAGACCCCATCATTAAACGTTCTTTTGCTTGATCACTTATTTCAATCTGATCAATCATGGGAATACTGTTTTGCTCAATATATTGTAGGTTTTGAAAATATTGAAAATCATTAATCTGATTGGCCGTTTTCCAACCATTTTCAATTTCATTTCCATACCCTTTGGGTTGATCTTCAAATAAACTTTTAACTAGTTTTAAGTCATCAGGATTACTGGCTCCAAAACCATTTTCAAATAATGACAACCCCATATTGAAATGCATTAAGTGGGCAAACGTTCCTCGATTTTTTAATAGCAAGCTATCAATGCCCTGACTTTTCAATTCAAATGAATGTTTGATTGTCTCTTTCCAAATTTCAGGATCAATAAGTTCTGCCATATTTACTTCCTATTCCTTTCTCTTTGATACAGATAACTTACTAAGTAGCTTAGAAATAGGATTATTTATGCAATCACAAAAAAAGCTAGACAAATTAATGTCTAGCTTCTTTATCTAGTTCTTTCTTGATCATCTCGACGGTTTTCATCTAGCATACGATTCATAGCTTCTTTTTCTTTTCTTTGGCGTTGTGAGATATTTTGTAATTCTCTTCCAACGTCCTGAGTAGCTTCCTTAATCGTTTGTTTCAACTTATTGGTAGCCTTTTGTGCTTGAATCTTGACGTTCTTAAATACTCTTGAATTCTTATTGTAGTTTTTACCAATATTTCTTCGGTATTGAATATCACCAAAGCCATTTTTGTTTGCATTGCCAACACCAGTCAATTTTTTTATTTTACGATAATTCTTCAAATTATCCTTTCCACTGGCTTTATTTTGTTTAATCTTATATTTTAACTGCAATATCAAAATATTTCTCTCGTTTTCACGAATATCTAGCTCTGGATAATCTTTTTTTAATGCTTGAAACTCTTTTGTTTTAGCAATATTTCTCAAATTTGGTAATTGGTGGGCTTTATGTTCCAATTCTTTAATCATTTGCTCATTAACTTTATCAATTGGAATATTAACTGCATCAACATAACGATTTTCTAACGTTTTTAATCTCTCTTGTTCAGTTTCACTTAGCTTAAATGGTGGTTGTTGTTTCAATTCATTTAATTCTATTTGTTCTTCTAATCCTTTAACTGCCATATCAGATAATTTATTAAACATATTTTTATCAGCAGTACCTAAATCCTCTTTACTAATTTTTTGAATATTTGCAATTTTATCTTTAAAATCTGCAATCTTATGCTTTGCATTTTGCTGCTTTAAAGCAATTTTACGAGCACTCAATTCTTTATCAAGCTCATTTATTTTAACTAAATTATCAGTAACATTATCTTGTTTTAACTCTCTCAATTGTTCACTGATATTTTTTATAATTTGTTGATTATTATCGATTGCTTCCTTGGAAAAATCTTTTGTTAAATTCTCAACTGAAAGCTGTAAATCACTGTTATCAGCATCTTTACAAAATTTCAAAATCTGATTACCTAAACGTTCATCAAGATCAGCTATTCGATTAATTAACCCATCATTTTTTCCGTAGTTCTTCGTAGAGATTTTCATTAATGAATTGGTGTCTTTTAACCATTTTTTATAATCATCACTTTGATTTTTAAAATCATTGATAATTCTTTTTAAAATCTGTTTTGCTTGTTTCATCTCTTTAGCATTACTACCATAACGCCAAAGCTTTTTATTTCGTGGTAGTGCTAACATCAACTGTTGCAAATTAAATTTATTGCTATCAATACTTTTAACTGTTTTTTGTCTTAAAAAGCTAAGATCTTTTTCTAATGACTTAGTCTTTTTTAACTCAGGATTCCGCCCTCTTTGTAAAGTTCTTCTAACCACATTCTTTTTCAAGACATTAAACGAAAATTCAGGTAATTTACCTCTAAATTCTTTATGGTCTCCTACTGTAACTTCTTTAGTAGTGGGACGAACTTCAGTCATTCCAATGTGGACATGGACATGATCTGTATTAACATGCACTGCTCCCCACCAAATTGGATTCTTTAACGGGGTTGCCTGAATAAAATCATTCATAGAACCCCTAATAATTTCTCGTAGAGCTTTTTGATCTAACTGGTTGGTTTTATCGTCATAAATACCATTATCTTTTAAAAATTTAGTTGAAAATGAAACTACGTGTGCATAAATATTAGAATTATTAGCTTGCGCTTCTTTTAAATTATCTTTTAATTTATCAACATCATCTAAACTTAAATGGTCTTGATTATCGTCAAAAGTACTAGTTAGATTTCTTCCTTTTTCATCAATAGTAGTAGCCGAATCACGATCCATATATCCGACATAACCGCCAAAATCTTGATACTTAGCTTCAGGATCAATTACTTTTTTTAAATCCAATTCAACTGCTTCTTCACGCTCAGTATAATCAACAAATCCACCAAAACTCTTGCCTGAACTAGCCATTGAACTTGCTGTTTTAAAGGCACTACTTACAATTACATTAGCTGCATTTTTTTCAATCGATTTACTTTTCAAATTAAAACTCCTATTCATAAAAATCCTAGCTTTAATTATAAAAAGTAGTCTATTTTTCATAATTTTATGCAGTTGAAAAGTGACTAATCTAATCTCTTGATATATAATTAAAAAAAAGAGACCTGCTCGAACAGGTCTCAATTAGGAGCCGCTTAAAAGGCGGTGGCTAAGTTACATGACTATAAAACTATCCCATAACTCGCCAAAGTTATTATCTGGGGTGGTTTTTTTGTTACTTTTTATTAATGTAGGTTAGCAATGCTAAGATAAACATGCCAAACATAAACATCAACGAAAGTGCTTCAAAAACACTGATGGCTTTAACTCCTTGGCTTATTTTCCATTCTCATAGAAATCACCTCTTAAGAGAATTAAGAAGCCACCGCCCATTAAAACTTCTCACTAAATACAGTATAACAAATCAAAGAAAGTGAAATGCTTGATTTTATTGATTATTCTCACTAACTAGTTTAAATTGAGAATGTTGAAGAAATTCAACAACACACTTATGTAATGCATATGGGCTTAAAAATAGCACCTACTAAATTAGTAGGTGCTATTTTTTATTTATTTAAGTTATTAATATCCAACTCCAACAATTTAATGTTTCTTTATAGTTACATCTTTTTAAAAAAAGTATTATATGCCACATAAATAAGAAAACTAAACCAAAGTACGTTGAAAAAAATTGAGCAAAAATCATTTAAAAATTTCAGCATCATTAACGTCATCCCTCATTTTATATAAAAATTTTCTTTTTAAAAAAAAACGACCTTTCATAGCATTTTTAATTAGTTATTACTCTTTTCAGAACTACCGTTTTGATAATTTATTTTGATTCCTGCTTGAACATTTGGGACAAAAACTTTGAAATTAACCGAACCATCAGTTGATTTTGCTTGAATTAATGCACCCGATGGAACTAAATTATTTCCTTCGTATAAATCATTAACTCGATAAGCAAGCGTCTTATTTTGATCCTGTGCTTTACGTACTATATTTTCAAAATAGTTTTGCCCAGTTGAATTTTCATCTCTAGCTTCGTTAGCCCAAGCAGTTTGGGTCGCAATATTTTTTTCATTAGCTTCTGATGCATTAAAACCTCTAACATTTCCCACATTGGCATAACCCAACAAATGACCACGATCATATAAATGTGAATAAGCTCCACTCAATTTAACTTGTTTAAATCCCTGAGGCTTCCAATTTGTAATTCCGTTTCCAGTTTCATTTCGATTACGATATTGTCTTGAGGTTTTATTAATAAACGCATCGCCTTGAATAGGTCTACCTAATTTATCAATCTCATTAACAGCATAAGGTGCTACATTACGATCAGCATTTAACGATGATTTATTATCGTCAATTATGAAGGCACCATGACCATTGTACTTAATATTATTTCCCAATTGTTGCTTAATATCAGAAGTTAAAACTGATTCAGCTAACTGTTGAGATGGTGTTTCTTTTGTACTTTTAGTTTTTACTTTTTCACTTTGATAGTTTGAATAATGATGATGACTAACTTTGTTCAATTGTCTTTCCGAACAACCACTGACTAAAGTCATTAAACCAATTAAAAACACTGTCAAAATAGCTTTTACTTTTTTATTCATAAAATCCTCCCATTTTTTATTAATACAGACAAGCAAAAACAAATATTCCTAAAACAATCAAAATGAAGATAAATACAATTATTATTGGAAAATCGTACTTGTTAAAGATAGTCTGATTCTTTACTATTTCTCTTTTGCTTATCCTATTTTCAGTCATTTTTAAATTCCTTTAACAAACCTCTCTTTAAATTTTCGATATTCCTTTCGGTTCTCTCTCAAGAAATTTTTCTTAATTCCTAATTCTCGACAAATTTCTCTGATCGTAAAATCATTTTTTTCCAATTTCATTGCCATTAAATAGATTTTTTCTTTATCTTCACTACCATTAGAAGTTAAATCAATTTTTCTTAATTTGATTAATTTTAGATATAACTTTCTCTCGGCTTTAATTCGATTTAAATCACTTTCATCTATCTTTGTATCTGAAGAATCTGTTTCCCATCTTTTTTTAGTTTCGTTATAAGTCCCAATTTCTTCATACCAATGATGTTCAGCACAATCAAAATCATCTAACTTTCTAACTACTTTTAAAAGTTCTTCGTTCATCAAGTTAACCTCCTTCATTCATAATTTCGTTTTAACTTATGTGCTTTGATTTTATCTCGTTCAACCGATTTTTTTGCTTTATCAAAAATTGAACTAAAATCATTACCATCACTCATAATTGATTTAAAAGTTTCTTCCGGAAACTCCGTTTGATTAGTTCCATAATTCAAAGCTAACAAAATATACAAAGCAATTTCTAAATTTTCATCAATAAATTTAACCTTATTCAATAGTTCTCGATTAACATTTTGAGAACTATTTTTTTGTGCTTGTTCACTTTTAAAACTGAGATAAGCTAATTCTTGTTTAACGACACTTTTTTTATCTTCACCTAAAAATAAAAGTGAAAACTCACGCACAATAAAATTAAAAACTTCGTTGGTTGAATTTCTACTTAATAGATTTTCGGCTTGCAGCTTATTTTTAATTTCTTCAAATCGTTTTTCATTAACTGAATTCAATCTCACTGGGTATGCGTTACTCATCTTCTACTCCCCTAACTTATCTTTTAAAATGTTTTTATCTTCAGCATAAATTTGATTGTTTTTATTTAACGCTAAATTTACATTATCTAAGCGACGATTAATTTCGTTTAATTGCAGTTGAATTGGATCACTCTTTTCAATTGGTTTACCAATTTGAGCAATCATTTTTAACTGACTACGAAGAAAACTACTTAAATTAGGATAACCATTCTCCTGCGCAATAATTTTCAATCTTTGCTTCGTTTCTTTTGGAATTCGTTTAACAATAATTGCTTCTAAAGCGGACATAAAAAAATCAAAACCTTTCTAAAATAAACTGATAAATTGGATTTAAATTATCCAATTTTGAAGCTCAAGGGATTTTAAGTGCTTTTTTTAAAGAGCATAAGGGAAACAGTTACCTCGTGCCGAGCTAAGTTGGTAGTACCAACGTTTCCTAAAGGTTACTGCGATTGCCTGTTTGTATCACTTTTCTATACATTCTCTATCGCTTTTGTATACTTTTTGTATCACCTTTCTATACATTTGCAACCTACCTAAAATCATCAAAAGTACAAATTTCAGGAACCAAAAACATTAATTAACTGCTTTTGTTTTCGTAGTTTGTTGCTTAGGAGGTAATTTGAAAGTTCCGTTTTCAATTGCCTTTTGCTTCTTTTCTAAGAGCTTAATTTTGTTCTTATTGTTTTCAATTCCCGTCTTTTTATCAGTAATAATTTGTTCATTTTGTTGAATATCACTTCTTAAAGTAGCCAAGTTATCTTCAGTTTTCTTTTGTTGCGAAGCTACTTCATATTTCTTGTTATCTTCTAAGGTTTTTTCACGATCTTTATCAGCTTTAATGGTTTTATTTGCCGTTTCAATTTCATTTTGTTTTGTAACAATATCATCTTGAACTGCTTTAATTTGTTCCTTCGCAACATCAGAAGCAAGTTCATTATCAGTCTTATTAGGTACTTTGGTTTTCCCTAAAGTCTCATCTTCATTAACCACAAACTTGGCTTTACCTTGAGATTTTCCAGTACTTCCAGTAATAGGAGTGTCATTGGTAACCCATAATCTTAAGGCTTTAAAGTGCGGTTCTAAATTATTAATATCAACAATATAGTCGTTATCAGTTACTGGAATCACACTAACTTCTCCGTCACTATTACCTAAAGTCTCCACTTTAAAAGTTACATACTTAGCTAATAATTTTTGGGTTACATCATTATTTCCGGTTGCTTTTAACTGTAAAATCAACCGCTTTTTATCAGGACTATATGCTTTTTTAACCAACTTAAGGGCTGTATTAGCAGTCGAAGAATTCTTACCACCTTCAAAGTTTACGGTTTGATTAATTGGCGTACTAGCCACATTACTAATTCGATTTCCAAACAATGCTCCTGTCACTAAGATCAAAAAACCACTTAACCAAACCCCCAAAATAATCCATCTTTTTACATAACTATGATATTTCAAATACCTAAAATACTTTTTGATTTTATATTTCATACTTAGCTCCTTGGGTTTTATTTAAGTTCATCATTTACTAATTGCTTTCGTTCTTGTTCATGACCATCTACTAAATGAACCATAGTTGGCGTTTTAAAAATGCCATATTTTTCAACGTATTTTTGATTTTTTGGATTCAAAACATTTACATTAACGTACTTAATTTGTTGATTACCGTTGAAAGTTTCTTCCCCTAATACTTGCCAACGAACTTGTTTACAATGTGAGCAACCTGGTCGATAAAAATAAACTTGAACATCATGCTTGGCTAAACTTTGATCACTTAACGCTGTTTTTATTTCATTCGGATTAGTTTCAAATGCAGTGAAGTTAAAATGAATCCACAAACCAACCACCGTAACTAAACCAACTATTGAGATCAAAACTCCAACTACTATTTTTCGCTTTCGAGTTCTTTTTTGACTTTGCTTAACTTCCTTATTCATCTTCAATTTCATCACCTTTATACTCATTTTCAATTTCAGTAATGTGCTGTTTCACAATTAAACTCATTAAATCAGGTGCTCCCCAACTACTAACATCGGAAAAATATTCCCAATTGGTTTCCTTAGTATCACTAGTCGTACTAACAACCATTGCTACTCTAATTTCACTATTAACTTCACCCTTTTTAGAAACCAAAACCAAATCTTTAACTTTCAAATCGGCTTTTTGTTTTGCTTCAACTGAAGTAAAGCTAACTGCTAAACGTTCACTTAAATGACTCTTTTTAATCAGCTTTACATCAATGTTGTTTGATTTAGAACTCATCTTGATAGTCCTCCAATCGTCTTAAATCCTCTTGATTTATCTCGTTATCAATTTCAAAGGTAATTACCCTAAATGGGCTGGGAAACACTCTTAAACGGGAAGAAAAGCCCCCTAAATAATGGCCTTTTAAATCTTCTCTTTGATATAAGCTAGGATATTTACGATTTAAATATTGAAACGCTAACGCTTTTGTCTTGAATGGTTTTGGAAGAATAGTATGGCTTTTAAGATTTTGAATAACATATCTTTTCATGTGTATTGCCCCTTCCTTATCTAGTTTTCAATTCCGTACTCAGCTAATTTTTCTCGTAATTCATTAACCAATAAACTAAGTTGATTAGTAACTTTATCAACGTTTGCCAAAGTTTCATCATACTCATCAAACTTAACTAAACTCATATTAGAAACTAAACGATTACCAGTATTAATCATGGTTTCTAAATGTTGAATTGCCTGATGAGCTTTAACTCTCGACTCTTTTTCCCCTTTTAAATTAGCGATATTTTGTTTTAATTCTTCAATTGTTTCTTGTTTAAATCTAAATTCTTCATCAGTTTTAAAGTATTTATAAGCACGATCTTTTAAAGTTTTAGTTTCCTTTTTAAATTCAGCTAAAACAGTTTCATTACCTTCAAGCTCTGCCTCTTTAACCTTGATTAAATGTTTTAATTCTTGATAATCACTTGGTTCAACCACTCGATCAACAATTTTAGTATTAGTAGCTGCTTGTACTTTTTCAAGTTCAGCTTCAAAATCTAGCTTCTCTTGATTACGTTTCTCTTTTAAATCATCAAAACGCTTTTGAGACCGATCTAACTCAGCTTTAACACTATGTACATCTTCAGCAGCTTGATTTTTGACATAGCTAATCTCTTTTTCAAGCTGTCTCTGACTATCCTGGGATTCCTTCAATTGACGTTTATATTCACGGATTTCCCTAGCAGTCATATCCTCGGTATTCTTCAATATACCATTCTTAGTAATGTGTTCTTTTTCTCTTTCTTCAGGAGGAAGTGTTGAAATTTCATAAAGAACACTCATGCTCAAATCAGGCAACGTTGCCTGATTTGAATCTCCCAATTCATTAAAAATTTTAATAGATCTTCTAGCAAAGGTTTCCCCTATATTCATTGAATCTAACCAAGTCAACCATTCACCATGAGCCAAATCATTCTCTTTAACCCAATTAAGCCGTTTACCAATTTCAAAAACTGATTGACCAGCCATATTCTGATAACCTTTAATTTCAGCAGTTAAAACATCTAAATTTTTACTCAAATTTCCTGATACATAAGTATCTTTATCATGTGTAATATCAATAGCCATAAAAAATCCTTTCACTTAATTAATTTCACTACAAAAAAGAGTGTTTTTATAAATAAATCTACTTTTTGTAGTTAAAAGCACCAAAAAAAATAGACTCCTTACTTACACCAAAATAATCTTCAATCTTTTGCATCATATGGTGTCTTGGATATCTTCTTCCAGTTTCCCAAGCACTTACACTTTTAACGCTAACATTTAAAATGTTAGCTAAGGTTTGCTGACTTAAACCTTTTTTCTTTCTGAGTTTCCTTAAAATATTCAAAAACATCACCTCTTTATCTACAATAATCAGATTATTCTACTTATTGTAGAAAGTCAACATTATTGTATCTTTTTTGTAGATTTTAAATTATTTATCTACTTTTTGAAGTAATCTTTCAAAAGAACAAAGAAAGAGGCATAAAATGTTATCTGAAAAGTTAAAAGAATTAAGAACACAAAAAAAAATAAATCAAACTCAACTAGCAAATCTATTAAATGTATCACCTAAAACTATAAGTGCATGGGAATTAGGCAATAGAGAGCCATCAATAACAATGATAAATAAAATATCAGATATATTTAATGTTCAAGTAGGCTACTTAATTTCAGAAAAAAATAATGCACCTAAATGGGCCACAAAAAACGACGTTATTGAATTAGATAAATTCTTAACATCTAACGGAGCCATGACTTTTGAAGGAGTTCAACTAACAAAATCACAAAAAGAAAGAGTTAAAAAGATTCTAACAGAAGTCTTTTGGGAAGAATTAAAGAAAGACCGAGATAATGGGGTAAGATAACCATGAATGAAATAGAAAAATTAGCAAACAAACTCGGAAAAAAATATAAAACATTCGATCCTTTCTTAATCGCAGAAAAAGAAAACATTGATATCCAATACAAAGATTTTGAAAATGAACCTTTAGGGCAAAGTATTAGCTATTTTAATCGACCCATCATTTTATTGAGTTTAAATATCATAGATTCCAATAAAAAATACTTTGTATGCGCACATGAGCTTTGTCACGCCCTAAAACATACAGAACTATCAACTTACTACATTTCAAATTGCAACGTTAAAAATAAATTTGAATATCAAGCTGACAAATTCGCATTTACATTACTTAAAAACCTATACAAAGAACAATATGAAACTGAAGATATTACAACAAATTATCTAACCATAGCCTACGGAATAAAACCAATAGGTTAATTAATTAAAAATTAAACCAACTAAGATAATTGAATTAGAATACAGGATACTAGATATATCTTATTGGCAATTGGTAGCACTTTTGTTCATCCAGTATTAAACGTCGATATATCAGCATCAACTGTGGTTTTATTTTTTTGAGTTACTAATTGAATTCTTTTATAAATTGTTTTAATTTCATCGTATAGAAGCTTTTTAGGCTCATTAAATAACATAAGTCGGTATTGTTCCTTCTTACGTTTTAATTGTCTTAAAAGGCCATATAAGGTCATATACTCTTTCTTTTTATTTAATCCATTATCTTTTGCAATCAACTGATTGCTGTTTTTTAATTCTTTTAAAACACGATTTAATGAGCTAGAACTGATTCCTAGCTCTTTTTGGATTGTTCTAGTTGAAATAATCACTGATCCTTTATCATTTGTTTTTAGATTAAATAATTTAACAATGTCTTTCTTCCATTCTGATTTGTGGGAATACTTTCTTTCAGCTCTGCTTTTCGCAAATTTATACCAACTGCGGTTACTTTTAGCTTTGTTTAAATTCTTTTTTTCAGCTTCAGTTGCCCAAGTTGAAATAAGCTCACTAATATATAGTGAACTTGCACCTTGATAGTTACCTGAATAGGCATCATTAACACATCGATCTAAATCAGCTTGTGCTAGTGATGCTTTTAAATTACTGTTAAATTGATCTAACAAGTTATAGCACCGTGACTGATTCATCGAAGATGAATAACAGGCTAAGGCTAGCGTTAAAATCGTATTATGACGACCTAATCCTACTCCAGGTTTAATAGTAGTTTTGTGCAACAACCAATCAAACCAAGGTTGATCAATTTGTCGACCAAATGATTTTGACTTGTTATCAATAACTTGCAATTTTGGCTTATTATTTTCGTAGTAGTTTTTACTCCAGTTTAAAAATGTAGCAAAACTAAAAATCATCGTTGGTTCAAAATAAACCACATTATCTTCTCTTGGTATTCTAAAAATTCCAAAATTATTACAACCAACATCTACCTGACCAAGTTGAGATTTAATTTCATTTTTTATGTTGGTTGAAATCATTTTTCCAGTTTCAATTACGGGGTAACGATTACCTTTTTTTGAAACAAAAGCGGGATCATCTAAAACATAATAAACTTGGTACCCTTTGTCTGTTTTTAATACCAAAGTAGGCATAATTACATAACCTAATAAAAGTGATTGCATAACTTTTTCTTGGTTTAAATCTCGTTCCCGTACATCTTTAAAGTCTATATCAATTACAAAGGTGTTAATTTGCATCAAATTACGCTCAAAATGACCTTTAAGATGATGACTACCATCATTTGTATAGCCTAACCAACTAAATTCGTTAGGAGTCCAATGAGTTAGTTTATTATCATTTTCAAACAGAGCTTCATAAGAACTTATCGGAAAACCTTTAGCATTAATCATCATTTCTTTACTACGAAAAGCAGCTACTGAACCTTTCTTTTCAGATTTATCTGATGGTAAAAATGAAACTACTTTTTTAGAATTTCTCACTTTAGTTTCAGTTAAACCGTTATGTAAAATTAACTTTAATGCTTGATGTAATTGTTTCTTACTAATCATTTCGACCCCTCCCCTATCAATCGGTTGTTATCATAACAACTGAAATTCAGTTGCATAATAAACTGCAAATAAAAAAGACGACCAAGTTTTACATTTCTTGATCGTCTTAATAAACTTTTATTTAATAAAAGAGGGTTCAAAATATTGACAAATTTCCATTTTAGACTGTAATATATAGGTACAGTTTCACATAAAAACTTAATACAATAATTTGAACGTTAAAGAGTCTCAAGTGCGCTTTCACTTGTCAGGCTGATTAAAAAGTACTACCAATACTTTTTAATCAACGTTCTTTTTATTTATCTAGCCTCGTAAACTATATATTTGCGAGGCTTATTTAATAACTGAATGATAATACATCATAATGTAATTGTAAACACAAAATTTGAAAATGTATGCAGTTATCATTTAAGCATATATGTATGCATAGTATACATATATGCTTATTATACATGTATGCATTGCATAGTTTGTATGCATAGTATACATTTTATGTTTTTACCGTTATTGTAAAGCCAATTTAAAATAAAATATGTATGCATTGTATATTAAATATACATGTATAGCTTGCATACATTGCATACTAAGTATATAATGTATGCAATAAATAAGTTTTGTTTTTTGAGAGGAGATTTACAAAAATGACAGCTTCTGTATACGTTGTTGGAAACTTTAAAGGTGGGGTTGGGAAAACCAAAACCGTAACTATGCTTTCTTATGAATCAGCAGTATTTAAAAAAAGAAAAAGTTTGGTTATTGACTTAGATCCCCAAGGAAATGCATCAAGTGTTCTAGCAAAAACTGGAAATATTACTGAAATAAATAAAAATATAACTAATGGTTTTATTAATGGAAATCTTGAAAATGAAATAACTAAAATCCTACCAAACTTAGATTTAATAGCTGCAAACACACAGTTTAAAGATTTGCCTAAGATATTAATAAAAAAATTCCCTGATGATGAAGAAAAACAAATTAGTTATTTAAAAAAATTAATTGAACCATTGAAGAATAAATACGACTCAATATATTTAGATGTACCACCAACAATTTCAGACTTTTCAGATAATGCAATGTTTGCAGCTGATTATTGTATTATAATTCTTCAAACACAAGAATTAAGCCTAGATGGTGCCCAAACTTATATTGAATACATGCAATACTTGATTGATAACTATGGAATAAATATTAATGTTTTAGGAATTCTTCCATGTATGTTAAGACCAAACGGTCGTGTTGATGAAAAAGTATTAAATGATGCTAGAGAAAAGTATGGAACTAATGTTTTATCAACAATTGTAAATCATCAAGAGAGACTAAAAGCATATGATTCTGAAGGAATTACTTATAATAAAACAAAAAATGGATTGGCTGATCAGTGGGATCAACGAGCTCATGACATGTTCCAAAAAGTTCTAAATGAATTAGACGAAAATAAAAAAATATTTGAAAAAAACAATTAAAAGGGGGATTTTAAAATGACTGATAAAAATAAATTTGAACCACTTTTAACTCATGAAAAGAAATCAACAATAAAATCAAAGCAAGTAAATATATCAGGAAATAACTCGTTTGGAAGTGTCAGTGATAACATAGAAACTAATAACAAAAAAGATAAAAAATTAAAAAACAACAAAAAAATGACAAGTCAAAGGGTATACAGTGATACAGTTGAAAAAGTAAAATTATTATCATTTTTTCTTCAAAATTCAGACAATAAAGGAAATATATCTTTTGATCAAATAATAAATAAATTGATTAATAATCACGTCGATTTAATACTAACTGATAGACAAAAAGATATGTTTAGACAAATGTGTGAAAACAATAATTTATAAGTATATTTTGCATATTTGTATGCAAAATATACTTATATGCAAAATATGCTTTTTTAAAATATAAAGTTGAAGAAAAGAGGGGGAATAAATGAATAAAAAGATACTAAAAACACTTGTTAATGTTTTAGATGATATAAAAAAAATTATTTTTTTCTTTATCAAAGGTTCATTTTCATCGATGAATAGCCAGTTTTTAATAAAGTCGTACTTTACGGCAACTGCCATCGTTGGAATTTTAATATATCTAAATAGATACCACTTGAATACAACTTTTTCAGATCCATTTATTATAGAATGGTTTATTATTTCTTGGATTCTATACCCATTTGCTAATTTATTTTGGAATGATTTAATTGTAGCTATCAATAGAAACACAGTTTGGATTATTAATGGTTGTTTATTGTTAATATGGAAACCAATTAAATTATTTCTATTATTCATGTTTGCTCCTTTAATAGCTCCACTTGGATTAATGTACATTTGGATAAATTACAAAAGATAACTTATAACTTATAATTAA